>NZ_JAPTGA010000039.1:0-928 GCF_026891895.1 Peribacillus sp. AS_2 | reverse complement strand
AACTTTCAATCAGTAAGGACGGGGGATTAACTATGTCAAAACAAATCGTCATCTTAGGTGCAGGTTACGCAGGATTACTATCTGCCTTATCCGTACGTGAATATTACAAAAAGGATGAAGTGCAGGTTACAGTGGTGAACCAATTTCCAACGCACCAAATCATCACTGAATTGCACCGACTTGCAGGCGGATCCATTTCTGAACAAGCCGTTTCCATTCCTTTGGAAAAGCTTTTCAAAGGAAAAGATATCGACCTTGTCATTTCCAAAGTGGAGTCATTCTCGGTCGATAATAAAGAAGTGAAACTTGCCAATGGTTCCACATTATCTTATGATGCCCTGGTTGTTGCTTTGGGAAGCCAAACAGGATTCTTCGGCATTCCGGGACTTGAGGAAAACAGCATGGTCTTGAAATCCGTTAATGATGCTAACAAGATTTACAAACATATCGAAGATCGCATCCGCGAATATTCTCAAACGAATAATGAAGCGGACGCAACCATCGTGATTGGCGGCGGCGGATTGACGGGCGTTGAGTTAATCGGTGAAATCGTGGATCATTTCCCTAAAATCGCCAAAAAGTTCGGAGTGGACTTCAAGGATTTGAAAATCAAGCTTGTGGAAGCTGGGCCAAAAATCCTTCCGGTCCTGCCTGATCACTTAATCGAACGTGCCATGACAAGCTTGGAAGCACGCGGCGTTGAATTCCTGACAGGTCTGCCTGTAACGGGTGTTAAAGGAAATCAAATCGAATTGAAAGACGGACAAACGATAACGGCCAATACGCTTGTTTGGACAGGCGGAGTTGCGGCTCTTCCTATCGTAGGCGAATCAGGCCTTGAAGTGGATCGCGGCAAAGCAACCGTCAATGAGTATTTGCAATCCAAATCCCATAAAGACGTATTCGTTGTCGGCGACAGTGCCGTTGC
>NZ_JAPTGA010000038.1:0-1353 GCF_026891895.1 Peribacillus sp. AS_2 | reverse complement strand
TTGAAATTAAAAGCTGTCCTTACTTATTTAGAAGGAATGGACTCATTTAGAACTGTAGCCAATCAATTTAATATCAGTTTGACTCCTTTAAAGCAATGGGTGGCGCATTATAAAGAACATGGGATAGATGGGCTAATGTCTACCTATACAAATTATGATATTAGCTTTAAGATGGATGTACTAAACTATATGAACGATTTTGGAGTGTCTAGTACCCATGCAGCTGCTGTGTATAACATTGCTTCTCCTTCTACTATTACTAATTGGCTAAAGCAATTGGAGGAGTACGGAGTTGACGCTCTTGAAACGAAGAAAAAGGGGCGTCCATCCATGAAAAAAGAAACGAAGAAAAAACCAGTAGAAGGGTCATTAGAGGCATTACAGGCTGAAAATGAAAGATTACGTGCAGAGAATGCATATTTAAAAAAGTTGAGAGCCTTAGTTCAAGAAAGCGAAGCGTCCGAACGCAAAAAGCGAAAGTAGTACATGAACTAAGGGGAGAGTTTAATTTAAAGCTACTTCTGTCCGTCGCAAATCTCGCAAGGAGTACCTATTATTATTGGATAAACGCCTTCGGGCGTCAGGATAAATACGAAGAAATAAAGCCAGTTATCCAGGAGATATTCCATACGAATAAAGGGAGATACGGGTATCGACGCATTACATTGGAATTACGTAATAGAGGGATTTCAATGAACCATAAAACGGTCCTTCGATTGATGAAGGAGTTGGGACTAAAGTGTCTGGTCCGTATGAAGAAATACCGTTCATACAAAGGTAAGATTGGAAAGGTTGCGCCTAATATCCTCAATCGTAATTTTAAGGCAACAAAGCCAAATCAAAAATGGGTTACGGACGTAACTGAATTTCATTTACACGGTGAGAAGTTGTATTTATCGCCCATTCTAGACTTATTTAATGGAGAGATTATTGCTTACAATATCGAATCACGTCCTGTTTATCCCTTAGTCTCCAAGATGCTTGACCAAGCCTTTATGCGATTGGAATCGAAAGATTCCCCCGTTCTCCATTCAGATCAGGGCTGGCATTACCAGATGAAACAATACTCACATGATTTGAAAAAACATAACATTCTACAAAGCATGTCCCGCAAAGGAAATTGTTTAGACAATGCCGTCATAGAAAACTTCTTTGGCTTACTGAAATCGGAATTACTTTATTTACAGAAGTTCGACAGCATGGAGCATTTCAAAAAAGAACTGGAAGATTATATCCATTATTACAATCACCGACGAATCAAAGTAAAATTAAAAGGCATGAGCCCAGTAGATTACCGGGTTCATGCCCTCAAGGTTGCCTAATTAAATAAAGTGTCTAACTTTTTGGGTTCAC
>NZ_JAPTGA010000036.1:0-2564 GCF_026891895.1 Peribacillus sp. AS_2 | reverse complement strand
CATTTTGTGGTCTTTTTTCATGCATGCTATGAAAAGATCGTGACTGTCGGGGGCTGCACCAAGTTGATAGATTGGCAGAGCCCATATTTCCCTAGCCAGCATCTAGTATCAAGATGATACCTTTAGTTTCCTTTTGATTTGTGTTGCGAAGATTTAAAGACAGATTGCGACGATCAGGATAAAATATGTTTTAGTTTCAAGCTAACATCTTCAATGTATCTTGCTGCCAAGTGAACGTACGTTAAGAAAGAGTAAATCTTTGTATAAAATTTGTTAAAGCCGGGCCTCACTATTCAAATTTCGTGCTTTACTCGTGAATTCGGAGCATTTACTCGTGAGTTCCGTGCCTTTACTCGTGAATTCGGGGCATTTACTCGTGAGTTTCGTACTTTTACTCGTGAATTCAGAGCATTTACTAGTGAATTCGATCGATATCTGGAATGGAAGTTTTTATATAACATATGTGAAACAATCGCTCCGATAGATTATGACCGTGTGCTCAAGGACTTGATTACTCCGCTTATCCCGGCATAATGATTCCACTTGCAAAAGTGGAATCAAACTTGAACACTGCAAAATATCCCGTTCGAAAAGAGTGGGAAAAATCGCATTCAGCGTGCTCCTGCTTGATCCGAACTCTACAAAGCCGTGCTGCCGATAATATTGAAACATGGAGGTTATATCCGGGCCGTCCTTTTCTATTTCAGGAAAAGGTGATTTTGTTACAAAAGATGTATGAAGAGCAAGCGGGAAATCGTCCATTAACCTAAGCCTGCCAATTTTAAAGACTTTATTTTCCGCCAACAAAAATCCCCCTTTACATATAATTTCCTTGTTACTGTCAGTGTAATGAGAAAATATGAAGCTATCATGATTTTCTAGTAAAAAAAGTCCTGGTCAATTACCAGAACGCAAGGAAGCACTTATTTTATCGATCCTTTTCCATACAAGACCCTGTATGTTCAGTCTTTCAAATTCCCAATCCAGCATGTAAGCATGACGCTTTCACAGCAAATTCCTGGTTTCATAGATCGATATTTTTCAATACCACATCATTAATGTTCATGCTTTTTTTCCTTACTTTCAAAGCATTCACACATTCCGTTCCAGGGCTCATACTGCCAAGCCGAATCGGCTTTTCCCCATAATCCCCATGAAAATCGGAACCTCCTGTTTTAATGAGATTATATTGATCTGCATATGAAATCGCTCTTTCCTCTTCTGCATGACCATGATGCGGGTGAAGAACTTCAATCCCTTCAAGCCCTGCTTTTACAAGATCAGGGATAATTTCGAAGCTCTCGTATTGTCCAGGGTGAGCAAGGACCGGGACGCCTCCGGCAGCACGAATCGCCTTCACAGCCAGTATGGCATCCACATACTCCATAGGAATAAAGGCAATGCCCGGCTCTTCCCCATTTTGGCCGCGGCTGAAGATTTTCCTATACAAATCTCCATAGATAGAATCCGTATACCCCGATTCCCGAAGCGCCAGCATAATATGCTGTTTATAAACACCGGTTCCTCCCCTGAATTTAGATACCTGATCCCAAGTTATTCGATATCCTGCATGAATCAGCCGTTCCACCATTTTTTCAGAAGCTGCATTCCTCTTTTCAATCAGTGGATTACATAAATCCTCAAGGGCCTTATGACCAGGCTCGACAAAATAGCCCAAAATATGTACACGCCTTCCTCTTGCAAAGTCATAACTGGAAACTTCGATACCAGGGATGATTTCAATACATATTTCCTTACCCCGTTCCGCCATCTCTTGCAATCTCATTGTTGTATCGTGATTCGTAATCGCTAAATGGCCAATTCTCTCCCTTTTTGCAACCTCCAATAGTTCTTCAAAAGAACTGGAACCATCTGAAACGTTCGTATGACAATGTAATTCAACCTTCATGCCAATCCCCCATTCTTATTCGTTACCCATTTTCATTTTAACTTAGTGCCATGTCGGTCAACGTTAAGATGCTGTAAAAAAACGTAAAGGTGTAAAAGTCGTCCTGATTGGTGAAAATACTTAAGTATTTCAAGCTGCAGACAAAAAATTTCCAGTTGATTTCAGAAACCCGCTCCCTTTCCGCCGACTGTCTGCCAAGCCTCCTCGACGCAAGCGTCTGTGGGGTCTCGGCTAACCAGTTTTTCGGCAGGAGTGTCGCATATTTCTTCCATCCATTAAGGAGTACAGGAGAAAAAACATGAAAGATAAACTAGTCTTAAATAGGGTTCGGAATAAGACGAACCTGCAGTTTTTTCTTATAAAAATTCCAGTTGATTTCAGAAACCCGCTCCCTTTCCGCCGACTGGCTACCAAGCCTCATCAAAGCAAGCGCCTTTGGTGTCCTGGCTAGCCAGTTTTTCGGCAGGAGTGTCGCATATTTCTTCCATCCATTAAGGAGTACAGGAGAAAAAACATGAAAGATAAACTAGTCTTAAATAGGGTTCGGAATAAGACGAGCCAGCATTTTTTTAAGTTGATTGGAACGGAAGGCACGAGACTCCTGCGGGAAAAGCGCGGCATGGGAGACCCCGCAGGCGCGCCGAGGAGGCTCCCG
>NZ_JAPTGA010000035.1:0-3055 GCF_026891895.1 Peribacillus sp. AS_2 | reverse complement strand
TTGTTCCTTGAAAACTAGATAATAGATAGAAGGCAATTAATTTTTTTCAAAGCATCTGTAAGATCTTTTTTAACGGTTAAGTTAGAAAGGGCGCACGGTGGATGCCTTGGCACTAGGAGCCGATGAAGGACGGGACTAACACCGATATGCTTCGGGGAGCTGTAAGTAAGCTTTGATCCGGAGATTTCCGAATGGGGAAACCCACTGTTCGTAATGGAACAGTATCTTTACCTGAATACATAGGGTACTGAAGGCAGACCCGGGGAACTGAAACATCTAAGTACCCGGAGGAAGAGAAAGCAAACGCGATTTCCTGAGTAGCGGCGAGCGAAACGGAATTAGCCCAAACCAAGAGGCTTGCCTCTTGGGGTTGTAGGACACTCAACATGGAGTTACAAAGGAACGGGGTAAATGAAGCGACCTGGAAAGGTCCGTCGAAGAAGGTAAAAACCCTGTAGTTGAAACTTCGTTCCCTCCTGAGTGGATCCTGAGTACGGCGGGACACGAGAAATCCCGTCGGAAGCAGGGAGGACCATCTCCCAAGGCTAAATACTCCCTAGTGACCGATAGTGAACCAGTACCGTGAGGGAAAGGTGAAAAGCACCCCGGAAGGGGAGTGAAATAGATCCTGAAACCGTGTGCCTACAAGTAGTCAAAGCCCGTTAATGGGTAATGGCGTGCCTTTTGTAGAATGAACCGGCGAGTTACGATTTCATGCGAGGTTAAGTTGATGAGACGGAGCCGCAGCGAAAGCGAGTCTGAATAGGGCGAATGAGTATGAGGTCGTAGACCCGAAACCAGGTGATCTACCCATGTCCAGGGTGAAGTTCAGGTAACACTGAATGGAGGCCCGAACCCACGCACGTTGAAAAGTGCGGGGATGAGGTGTGGGTAGCGGAGAAATTCCAATCGAACCTGGAGATAGCTGGTTCTCTCCGAAATAGCTTTAGGGCTAGCCTCAAGATGAGAGTATTGGAGGTAGAGCACTGATTGGACTAGGGGCCCCCAACGGGTTACCGAATTCAGTCAAACTCCGAATGCCAAATACTTATTCTTGGGAGTCAGACTGCGAGTGATAAGATCCGTAGTCGAAAGGGAAACAGCCCAGACCACCAGCTAAGGTCCCAAAGTATACGTTAAGTGGAAAAGGATGTGGAGTTGCTTAGACAACCAGGATGTTGGCTTAGAAGCAGCCACCATTTAAAGAGTGCGTAATAGCTCACTGGTCGAGTGACTCCGCGCCGAAAATGTACCGGGGCTAAACGTATCACCGAAGCTGTGGATTGACACCGTATGGTGTCGATGGTAGGAGAGCGTTCTAAGGGCGTTGAAGTCAGACCGGAAGGACTGGTGGAGCGCTTAGAAGTGAGAATGCCGGTATGAGTAGCGAAAGAAGGGTGAGAATCCCTTCCACCGAATGCCTAAGGTTTCCTGAGGAAGGCTCGTCCGCTCAGGGTTAGTCGGGACCTAAGCCGAGGCCGAAAGGCGTAGGCGATGGACAACAGGTTGATATTCCTGTACCACCTATACATCGTTTGAACGATGGGGGGACGCAGAAGGATAGGGTAAGCGCGCTGTTGGATATGCGCGTCCAAGCAGTTAGGCCGGAAACGAGGCAAATCCCGTTTCCATTAAGGCGGAGCTGTGATGGCGAGGGAAATATAGTACCGAAGTTCCTGATTCCACGCTGCCAAGAAAAGCCTCTAGTGAGATGTAAGGTGCCCGTACCGCAAACCGACACAGGTAGGCGAGGAGAGAATCCTAAGGTGTGCGAGAGAACTCTCGTTAAGGAACTCGGCAAAATGACCCCGTAACTTCGGGAGAAGGGGTGCTTTTTAGGGTGAATAGCCCAGAAAAGCCGCAGTGAATAGGCCCAGGCGACTGTTTAGCAAAAACACAGGTCTCTGCGAAGCCGCAAGGCGAAGTATAGGGGCTGACACCTGCCCGGTGCTGGAAGGTTAAGGGGAGAGGTTAGCGCAAGCGAAGCTTTGAACCGAAGCCCCAGTAAACGGCGGCCGTAACTATAACGGTCCTAAGGTAGCGAAATTCCTTGTCGGGTAAGTTCCGACCCGCACGAAAGGTGTAACGATCTGGGCACTGTCTCAACGAGAGACTCGGTGAAATTATAGTACCTGTGAAGATGCAGGTTACCCGCGACAGGACGGAAAGACCCCGTGGAGCTTTACTGCAGCCTGATATTGAATTTTGGTACAGCTTGTACAGGATAGGTAGGAGCCTGAGAAGCCGGAGCGCCAGCTTCGGTGGAGGCGTTGGTGGGATACTACCCTGGCTGTATTGAAATTCTAACCCGCGCCCCTTATCGGGGTGGGAGACAGTGTCAGGTGGGCAGTTTGACTGGGGCGGTCGCCTCCTAAAGAGTAACGGAGGCGCCCAAAGGTTCCCTCAGAATGGTTGGAAATCATTCGTAGAGTGTAAAGGCACAAGGGAGCTTGACTGCGAGACCTACAAGTCGAGCAGGGACGAAAGTCGGGCTTAGTGATCCGGTGGTTCCGCATGGAAGGGCCATCGCTCAACGGATAAAAGCTACCCCGGGGATAACAGGCTTATCTCCCCCAAGAGTCCACATCGACGGGGAGGTTTGGCACCTCGATGTCGGCTCATCGCATCCTGGGGCTGTAGTCGGTCCCAAGGGTTGGGCTGTTCGCCCATTAAAGCGGTACGCGAGCTGGGTTCAGAACGTCGTGAGACAGTTCGGTCCCTATCCGTCGCGGGCGCAGGAAATTTGAGAGGAGCTGTCCTTAGTACGAGAGGACCGGGATGGACGCACCGCTGGTGTACCAGTTGTCTTGCCAAAGGCATAGCTGGGTAGCTACGTGCGGACGGGATAAGTGCTGAAAGCATCTAAGCATGAAGCCCCCCTCAAGATGAGATTTCCCATGGCGCAAGCTAGTAAGATCCCTGAAAGATGATCAGGTTGATAGGTCAGAGGTGGAAGCATGGTGACATGTGGAGCTGACTGATACTAATAGATCGAGGACTTAACCAACGCTTTTTAAAAAATGAAATACCTTCTTATTATCTAGTTTTGAAGGAA
>NZ_JAPTGA010000034.1:0-3397 GCF_026891895.1 Peribacillus sp. AS_2 | reverse complement strand
CAATTGACTCGGTCTTTTTCTTTTCCAACCAAAGTGTCGCTTGAAAGTTATCCACAAACTTGTTAACAAACCACTTGCCGCTCATTAGCCATTAATTTGAGTTATACACATTATCCACAGAAACATATCCACTTATCCACAAAAATACCCCTTTATACACATGCAGGATGATTATAAAAAAAACTTTATCCACAGAATATTCTATTATTTTATTAACACGATAAAAAGACAGGATGCCAAAGTGACGGATCCTGTCTTCTCGTCCATTAAAATGCTTCTATATCCAATCCAGGATTTCCGTTCAAATCCAAACCGGATCGCTTTCCCTTTTCAAACATGACACTGCCAGCAGCACCAATCATGGCAGCATTGTCGGTACAAAGATAGAGGGGCGGAATGGATATATCCATAGGTAAATCCTTAAAAGCATCCGTTAATGCTTCCCTAAGGCCTTTATTTGCCGCAACTCCTCCAGCAAGCAATACCTGTTTCACATTATATTCCTTTGCAGCCTTCACAGCTTTCATTACAAGCACTTCTATCACGCTTGCTTGGAAACTTGCCGCTAAATCTTTAGGTTCAATTTTTTCCCCGCGCTGTTCTGCATTATGCAAAGTGTTGATTACCGCTGATTTCAACCCGCTGAAAGAAAAGTCATAGCTGCCATCCAACCATGCCCTAGGCAGTTTCAAAGATGGTGAGCCTTCTTGCGCAAGCCTATCGATATGAGGCCCGCCAGGATAAGGGAGCCCCAAGGTTCGAGCCACTTTATCATACGCCTCCCCTGCTGCATCATCCCGCGTCTCCCCGATCACCTTGAAAGAACCCGGTTCTTCTAAAAGCACCAATTCCGTATGACCTCCCGAAACGACTAAAGAAAGCGCAGGATATTCAATCTCCTGAATAAGCCGATTTGCATAGATATGACCAGCGATATGATGCGTACCGACAATTGGTATTCCATGTGCGAAAGCTACAGCCTTCGCCGCATTCACACCTATTAATAGTGCCCCTACAAGGCCGGGACCTTCTGTAACGGCAATGGCATCCAAGTCTTCATATGTCACACCCGCTTGCAGCAGTGCTTCTTCAAGAACAATAGTAATTTGTTCTACATGATGACGGGAAGCTATTTCCGGGACGACACCGCCAAAACGTTTATGACTTTCTATTTGTGAAGCCACGACATTACTCAGTATTTCCGTTCCATTTTTTATGACGGCTGCCGCAGTTTCATCACAGCTTGTTTCAATTCCTAATATAATTTGATCTTTTTTCATGAAAAATTCACCCACATAACATAAGCATCCTCTTGATTGTCAGTATAATAATTCTTTCGGATTCCGCCCTTTTGGAAACCAAGTTTTTCATAAAGCGAAATGGCTACGGCATTACTGACACGGACCTCAAGTGTCATCCTCACCACCCCCATTGAAATGGAGATTTCAATCATCTTCCTGAGCAAAGCTTCTCCAAGCTTTTGCCCTCGGTATTCTGGTAATATCGCAATATTGGTGATGTGCGATTCATCAATGACGATCCAGGCACCGCAATAACCGGCAATTTTCCCTTCATCCTCTATCACCATGTATACAGCATATTGATTATGATTCAATTCATTAAAAAAAGCTTCCCGGCTCCAAGGCAAAGTAAAGGACTGCTTTTCCACGTTAAGCACTTGGTCGATATCTGCCGTATTCATCTTTCGGAACGTCAATGTTTTACTCATAATGATCGTCGCTTTCCTTGTTTATTTCCCCTGCTGTTCAAGCCACTTAGCTTCTGCTTCAGCCATGCGGATATAATTCGGTACAAACTGGTGAACATCCACTTCAGCCTTATCAAGACCAATGAAGGCCAGTTCGCTTGGCCTTGAATTATATGACTGTACTGGAGCAAATACCGCTAATTCACCTAATGCATCGGTAATTGCAACCCGATGGATGTCAACATCTTGACCAACAAATAAAACAGGACGATTTAATTCCTTCAATTGATTCGCCCACTCAGAGGATAGAATATTACAATCTTCAATGACTGTCTTTAAAGAATCCTTTTCCATTTCATATAATCCAGTATAAATCTGCCCTCTTCTTGCATCGAACAAGGGAGATATCAACCCGTTAAAATAACGTCCATTAGCTGCTAAAACCTCTAAGCTGGAAACACCTGATAACGGAATCTGAAGCGTCCAGGCCAAGCTTTTCGCTATCGTCACTCCAATCCTGACCCCTGTATAGGAGCCTGGACCTTGGGCGACCACTATCTTAGTCAATTCCTTCGGTTTAGTATCACAGTCCCTCAGCAGTGTTTCAATTGCTGGCATTACCCGCACCGAATGATTTTTCTTTAGGTTCGTCGTATACTCACCAATTACTTGATTCCCGTTTACAAGTGCAATCCCTAATGTGAAATTCGATGTATCTATAGCTAAAACCTTCATCAAATAATCTCCTTACATAACTTTACATATCGTTCGCCTTTGGCTTCCAAAACAATACGCCGGCTTGTATCGCCCAAACGATAGATATAAATGGTCAAGATCTCCTCTGGGAGGTGATCCTTTATTAAATGGGCCCATTCAACGACAGTCACACCATCACCATCAAAATATTCATCAAAGCCTAAATCTTCTTCCGATTCACTTACCCGATAGACATCCATATGATACAAAGGTAAGCGACCCATGTACTCCTTTATTATCGTAAAGGTAGGGCTATTCACCATTCTGGTAACACCCAATCCTTTAGCCAGCCCTTTTGTGAATGCCGTCTTCCCTGCACCCAAGTCACCTTCTAGAGCCAGCACATCTCCACTGGAAAGCTTTTGTGCCAATTTGTGCGCAAATTGCGCTGTTTCTTCCTCATTCTGAGAAATCCATTCAACATGTTGCATATATCAATCACCTTTATCATTATTAGGAAAACGTCCGTCCTATAGTTCATGTCGAGAACCATAAACGCAATATTATGGAACAAAAACCATTCTATATGTAGTTTACCTTGTTTCAAAAGAAGAAACAAATAAGTTAAGGACATATTATTCGAATTTCAGATAAAACAAAAAAACGAAACCTTGGTTTCGTTTTTTTCATGATTGCGGGGACAGGATTTGAACCTGCGACCTTCGGGTTATGAGCCCGACGAGCTACCGGACTGCTCCACCCCGCGACGGTATAAATGTTTCTTTTATAAATGTAGTATTCCCGTTTATTCAAAAATAATACAAAGATTATAGCTTGGCGGCGTCCTACTCTCACAGGGGGAAACCCCCAACTACCATTGGCGCTGAAGAGCTTAACTGCCGTGTTCGGAATGGGAACGGGTGTGACCTCTTCGCTATCGCCACCAAACATTTAATCTTTTAGCACATTTATTATCATAACATGTATGAAGTC
>NZ_JAPTGA010000033.1:0-4007 GCF_026891895.1 Peribacillus sp. AS_2 | reverse complement strand
TTCCATATACAGTTTTTTTATTAAAATGGTGCTGCATGACAATTAAATTTTAGCTGCTGAATTAATTTCTTGAAAATTGTGTCTTTTAGAAGTATGATAATCTTGTAGTGTTATATTTTGGTAATATATTAATAATGGGAGGTTTAAGGATGACAAGTAGTTTGCCTGAACAGTGGTGGAATCAATTAACTTTACCAGTTATCTCAGCACCTATGTTTTTAATATCCGGTCCTGAGTTAGTGAAAGAATGCTGTTTGAATGGAGTGATCGGCTCTTTTCCAGCACCGAATGCGCGGCCGATAGAGGTACTGGATCAATGGATGGGTGACATAAACGATACATTGATTGCAGCAAAGGATAAAGAACCAGGCTCAAAGATCGCTCCATGGGCAATGAATATGGTTGTTCACCGTACATATAGCCGGCTTGAAGAAGAGTTGGAATTGGTCAAAAAGCATCAGCCTCCCATCGTCATTACATCATTAGGTTCACCAAAACATGTGGTGGATGTCGTACATAGCTATGGCGGGTTGGTCTTTTCGGATGTCAGCTCTGTGGATTTTGCAAAGAAAGCTGCGGAGTCTGCTGTGGACGGATTGATCTTGGTTGCTGCGGGAGCAGGCGGTCATGCTGGTGAGATAAATAGCTTTGCTTTCGTGGACAGCGTAAGGACATTCTGGGACGGAATCATTTTGCTCGCCGGTTCGATCAGTACTGGTCACAGTATCTTGGCAGCTCAGGCGGCAGGAGCGGATCTTGCATATATGGGTACACGTTTTATCGTGGCGAAAGAGAGCAGGGCAAATGATGAATATCGTGAAATGCTTGTCGATTCTGACCATGATGACATCATCTTGACTGATGCATTTTCAGGCGTTAATTGTAATATGCTTAAACCGAGCATCAGGAAGGAAGGATTGGACCCAGAACAATTAGCCAAAAAAGAAAAAGTCGATTTTGACAGCATGTCCAAATCGTCTGAATCTAAAGCGTGGCGTGATATTTGGTCAGCGGGTCATGGTGTGGGGGCGATTAAAAAAGTAGATACCGCTGCAGGCATCATAAAACAATTAGAAAAGGAATATCAGGAGTCCTTGAAGAAATTGACCGGGCAGGCGGAAAAATTAAAAGGATTTATATCGAAATGATATGAAAGCGCTTTATTTAATTATGCAAATATAGCTAATAAAAAGGGTACCCATTATGGGTACCCTTTTTTTCCATGTAATATCAGAGCTAATTCATAATAAAGTATTTTCAGCTTAAAAGGCAATCTAAATGGATTTAAGGATAAAAGCAGTAAATATAGGATGCATCGCTGTGAAAAAATATTGATAAAAAGATGGATAAATGTTATATTATTTTCGTGATAATGACCAAATGAACAATTTAGTCATATATTACTGATTGTTTAAAAAGTAATATATATTTAGGTGAAAATGAAGAATGTTAAATTAACATTGCAGAAGCATATGACTTAATTTTGTATTCTTTCATGCGTTTTCACAGAGATAGATTAAATAAACGGCATATTCGTCGTATGGGAGGGCTTGGTAGGCGTGTTAAAATCTTTAAAGGGTGAATTTTTAGCCATAATAAAACATCCTATGATACTCATTTCCATAATAGGGATCATACTGATTCCTTTATTATATAGCGGCACATTCCTTTGGGCATTTTGGGATCCATATGGTAAGGTGGACCAATTGCCTGTAGCCATTGTCAATTTGGATGAGGGTGCGGAGTTCAATGAAACGGAACTTACAATAGGAAAAGATTTAGTCAAGGAGTTAAAGGAAAAGAAGGATTTCGATTGGCATTTCGTCAGTCAAAAAGAAGCCAATGAAGGCCTGGAAAATCAAGATTATTACATGAAAATAGAAATTCCGAAAAACTTTTCGAAGAATGCAACGACCTTGCAGGAGGACAATCCGAAAAAACTTGATTTAATTTATACGTCCAATGAAGGGTTTAATTATATATCCACTAAAATAGGGGATGCAGCTTCGGAGAGAATCAAAGGGGAGGTTTCGTCAGCGGTTACGAAAACCTATGCGGAGTCAATGTTCGATAATTTGAACGAAGTGGCTGACGGACTCAAAAGTGCCAGTGATGGAGCTGGAGAATTGAAAGACGGAACAGATACAGTGAAAAACGGTTCCAGTGAACTTGGTGAAGGGATTATCTCAGCAAAAGAAGGTTCCAAAAAAGTGGATGAAGGAATTGACTCCCTTCATTCAGGTTCTGTCGAAATCCATGAAAACCTGGAAAAATTAGCTGAAAAATCATTGACCTTTTCGAATGGGGTCGGTTCGGCAGCTGCAGGATCAAAGGAACTTAATCAAGGGTTACAACAATTCAGCTCTGGTGTATGGCAAATGAAAGATGGTCAATCCGAGCTTTTGCAAGGGGCCAAGAAATCTGAAGCGGGAACTGGTGAATTGGCCTCTGGATTGCAGCAGTCATTAGAGGGCTTCAATAAAATAGATGAAAAGCTGCCCGCTTTAACTGAGGGAGCAAATGGTGTAGCGGCTGGTTCCGCCCAGCTTTCAGGTTCATTGTCTGAATGGAGCGCAGCATCGAACGAAGCAAAAGCGGGGGCATCTGAAGTTTCGGCAGGTTTGGATGAGGTTATTTCCGGATTGGAACAACAATCTCAAGCTACGGATGATCCTGCAGAGAAAGCGCGTTTGGAGGGAGTGATTTCTTCTCTAACACGCATCAGTGAAGGTAGTAAAGGAGTATCTGAAGGAGTGGGAAAACTATCGGCCAGTGCAACCGAAATTGCTAAAGACTCAAATAGCCTTAGTGATGGAGCCAATCAGTTAAGTGAAGGCACTAGTGCGTTAAGCGGCGGTTTCACGCAATTGAAGCAAGCTCAGGATAAACTCGCCAATGGGGCGAATGAACTGAAAAATGGCCAAGGCCAATTGGTGTCTGGTTTGACAACATTTGGTGAAAGTATAGATTCAGCGCAGAGTGGACTTGGACAATTAACTGAAGGCAGCAATAACTTGGTAAGCGGGCTTGATCAGCTTGAAGATGGCTCCAAGCAATTATCAAGTGGAACCTCACAGCTTTCCGAAGGTTCGGAAGGTCTGGTTACAGGAACGGATAGATTGAAGGAGGGTTCAAACAGCCTAACTAGCGGAATGGGAGAACTGGCGAATGGAGCCATTAAGTTACAAGATGGAATCGCCAAACTTTCAGATGGATCTGCAGAATTACATGACGAATTGAATGACGGGGCAAATGAAGCAGGCAAGATCAAATCCAATGAAGAAGTTTATGACATGTTTGCAAGCCCAGTTAAAGTAGATAAGTTACCAATTAATAATGTACCGAACTATGGCACTAGTTTTGCACCGTATTTAATTTCATTAAGTTTATTTATCGGGGCTATCGTTCTGACGATCATTTTCCCGCTAAGAGATCCTGCTGTTATACCTGCGAGTGGATTTAGCTGGTTTATTAGTAAATACAGTGTCATGGCACTCATCGGAATCTGTCAAGCCATATTGGTGGACTCGATTTTAATTTTAGGTCTTGGAATCAATGTTACGAGCCTGCCGTTGTTTTTTGCAGTAAGCATTCTTGCTAGCTGCACATTCATGGCAATCATCCAGTTCCTGGGTTCAGCCTTTGACAATCCAGGCCGGTTCATAGCATTATTGATTTTGATTCTCCAACTGACCAGCAGTGGTGGAACATTCCCCAATGAATTAGTACCTGGCTTCTTGCAAGGATTCACACCGTTCCTGCCGATGACTTATTCCATTAATGCTTTTCGTGCTGTCATCTCAACAGGAGATTATAGCTTCATGTGGCACAATCTTGCCATATTGGCGATATTCCTCGTTACGGCATTAATATTATCTCTTCTTTACTTTATTTATAGGTATAAGAAAATGAACGGCACATTGAATGAAAAACAGGAAGAAGCAACAGTACAATGATCAAAAAAAACAGCGACCCGTCTAGGTCGCTGTTTCAGACTGTAGACAAAT
>NZ_JAPTGA010000032.1:0-7687 GCF_026891895.1 Peribacillus sp. AS_2 | reverse complement strand
CCATTTCATACATTTTCTTTTCAAATGAATTAATCACTTATATGAAGGAATAAATGTGCCTGTCACACCTTGTCTTCCTCTTAAAACATATAATCCAGGAAAATCATCTATCCCAACCATTTGAACTACCGCTTCCCCTTCAACTAATTAATGCCTTTGGCAAAATCCATAAACCATGCAAGTAATAGGTTATGGCAATAACAACTTAAATATATGAGGAAACGAATAATTAGTTGCAACAATCGAATACTGAAAACGGATTGCTCCTTCCGGGTAAAGTTATTAAACATTAAACCGCTAAAACACAGGGTTCCATTGTCCAAATATTAAAAAACTTTTTTACAATTTTACTTACTTATACTATAATAAATATATTTTAAAAATTTCAGGAAAGACTTTTAATCATTATAAAAAATAGTTGGGAGAGGGATTTATAAATGATTAATAAAAACACATCTTTGAGGATGCAAAGTATCGTTTTTATTGGCTTTATGGGGGTAGGGAAGACGACGATCGGACAGAAGGTAGCCAGGAAATTATATAGGGACTTTATTGATATAGATCAAGAAATTGAAAAGGAATTCAATATGCCCACTACGGAAATCTTCAAGAAGTTTGGGGAAAAAGCTTTTCGCGAAAAAGAAAAAAGTGTGATTGAAAGCCTAAGTCAACAACAATTGAAAATCATTTCAGTTGGAGGCGGGGCCTTTTTACAAGAGGATATACGGAATATCTGTTTAACCAATTGCATTGTCTTTTACCTGGACTTATCTTGGGAATACTGGAAAGAGAGAATAGGCTTGCTTATTGATAGTAGACCTGTTTTACAAAGCCGGTCCCTTGAAGAAATCGAAGAACTCTTTTACACGAGACAGGAAATATACTCCTATCATCATTCAAAAGTGAATACCAATGATCTAGATGTTGATGAAGTTGCAGACTTTATTGTCGATTCATTGAAAGTGGCCTGGGATATTTATGAACCGCTTAAGTAAGGCAAACCTTTTTGATATGTAATCAATGTTCCCAATAAAAGAATAATAGAAAAGATGAAAAGGACGCAGCGGTACCTAACCTCTGTGAACTAATCACCTTTTTATTTTTCTTTTTTAGGAAGACTCTCTAATAATCAGTTCTGGATTCAATATGATTCGCTGTTGTTCCCGTTCTATTTTCTCCATTTGCTGATACAAGAGATTCGCTGCCTCTTTCCCAATACGTCTAGGGAATGAGGAAATGGTCGTTAGCGGAGGATGATAGATTTCTGCGACTGGAACGTTATCGAACCCAACGATATCTATATCTTTTCCAGGAGTAATTCCTTTCATCATTAACCCTTGCATAACACCAAAGGCAATTAAGTCGCTAAAGCAAAAAATTGCGGTAGGCGGATTAGGATTCTCAAGTACTTTCAAAACAGCCTCAAGCCCTCCCTCCCGTGTAGGGGCACTATCTATCACCAACGATTCATCCACTTCCAATCCCGCTCTTGAAAGAGCTTCACGGTATCCCTCCATTCTCTCGATCCAAGTAGAAGACTCCTTAATGCCACCAAGGAGCGCAATTCTTTTATGCCCCTTTCCAAGGAGATGATCAACGGCGATCCTGGCTCCTTCTGGATAGTCTATGCCTACATAGTCGCTATTCACTCCAGGCAGTTCCCTGACAGCAAGCACCATCGGCGTGTCAATTTCATTTAACCGTTCGATTGTATTTTGTGAGCTTTCAGAGACAGGACAAAGAATCAGGCCACCCACCCTGTGTTCCATCATGGTTGAAAGGAGATGATCTTGCTTGGCAACCGAGTCAAATGTAGTCCCCAGCAACACTGTATACCCGACCTCATCCAATGCATCGTGAACACCTATCAGGAATTCAGAAAAAAAGGTATTTGATATGTCGGTAATAATGATTCCTACAGTATCAGAACTCTGCGACCTTAGGTTTGCTGCAATTCTATCGTAAACATAACCCAATTCATGCATGGATTTTAGTACCTTTTTTCGCGTCGCTTCCGATATTCGAGGGTTATTGCGAACGATAAGGGAAGCAGTGGATGTTGATACCCCAGCATGTTTTGCTACCTGTTGCAGCGTGACCCGCCCTTTTTTGGATTGTTTCATAGTTCAATCACCATCTTGAATGTATTTTGATGTACTTATTATTATCATGTTCTTACTATAATAATAATATAGTTACTGTCATTATTACACCCTTGCTTTTGGAACATGGGAATCTCAACGATCATTAATCACGCCAAAACATCTATATCCACTATTCATTAGTCCAAAAAAAAACGCCATCCTAGTTCCGGAAGATGGAGTTTTAAGTAAATCCTTCAATATTTTTAGCCATGGTTAAATATGGTCTGCTGCTGTGTCAATTTCTTATACCGGTAATATACAAAAGCTGCAGCCAGGATTCCTATAGTAGCAATAAAGCAATCAAAAAGAAATATATGCGATATATCCCCACTCTTAGCGATCAAGCCCGTTGCAATTGGTAAAATGACGCTCGCCAAACTGGATGCCGTCGCAACGATCCCTGTTACAGTTCCTTTTTTTCTCCAGAAAAGTTCAGTCATTATTGCAATGGTTAATTGAAAGATTCCAGCTGTCGAGGCTCCAAGGAAAAAGGAGCTAATACTTAAGACAATAGGTGAATGAATCGTTAATATGATGATAACCGTAAGTAAAGTAATCATTGGATAAAGCAATATCACCGTCACGGGCTTAATCCATTTGTTTAATAAGATGGATAATAGCAGGACGGAAATAAGTGACCCCACACTATAATAGCTCAATAATTTAATTGCACTTGAAGATTGCATACCTGCGACTTCCTGCCCGAAACTCGGTAACCAGATTTGCGAAACTGTAAATAACGCAGTTGATGTAAACCCAATTATGATTAGTGCGACTCCTTCGCTCCAAAATTTAGGTTCCGTTATGAACCTGTTACTATGCAAATCCTCTTCTTTACTGACAGCTTCGGATTTGCTTGGAAATGAAGCGGACATCACCAAAAACATATTCATGAAATAGATGACAGCCGGTACGAAAAATGCAAACCCGTAAAATAATTGGTTCGTAGTAAGAAACAAGATGATGAATGGCAGGATTGTAGCACCAAGCGAACCAAAAGCCTTAACCATAACACTCGCGGAACCAGCAGATTCAGGAAACATTTCAGTTAGCGCCGGATATGTACCAGCATCCATGGCTGAGTTGGAAATTCCCGCAAGTAAGGCAAATACAAAGGCCATTTCATATGAGGGAGAAAATGGAATCCCAATTAAAAAAACGCCCATTATTACCGAAGAGACCATGATTAATGGTTTTCTTCCAAATTTATCTGATAATACCCCCGAGAGACCATACGTGAGTAATCTGCCTATTCCTATTGCTGCAATAAGATAACTAATGCCAGTAGAGTCCGTATCCCATTGTTCTGTTAAAGAGGGCATGTTGGAGGCGAGAATTATATTGACCATCCCCAGCAGAAAATAGTTAATATACATGCCAGATGCCGCTTTAAAATACTGATTTTTCATTATTACACCCCTATAATAAATCACGTTGTGTTTCTCCCATATAACACCTTCATGCATAATGTAATTACATTGAAGTCTCCCCTTTATGTTATCCATTTACATGAAAACCACTTTTCAAAAAAAAACGCTAAGAAAAACAAGGATCTCACGCCCTGCATTTCTTAGCTCCGAGGTTTTTTTAATCATTTAACAAGATGCACATCGAGTATGAAAAAACCTCTATTTGGAGAGCAATCTCCAGAGTGGAATCATTTTATTCTGCAAACAATTGCTCTTTGATGAAATCAACAGGCATTTGTTGGCCTGTCCATAATTCAAAGGCTAGTGCACCTTGCCAAAGCATCATCCCAAGACCATTAATAGCTGTAGCACCTACAGCTTCAGCTTGTTCCATTAGTTTAGATTTTCGTGGGATGTAAACAACATCGGTTACGATTAAATCTGGACGCAGCATTGATTCGTCTTGAATGACACTTAAGCCTTCAAGTGGTTTCATGCCAACGCCGGTTCCATTTGCCAAAATATCACTAGTTGCGATTTCAGCCTTTAATTGTTCAACATTTTCAAGAGGGTATACATTGGCTTTCACATTTAAATGCTTCATATCCTCATTGATGATTCGTGCATTCTCTTCTGCTTGCGGGAAGAATGCATCATCACGAGCAAAAATGCTGATTTCCGCCACACCTTCCAGTGCAGATTGAATGGCAATTGGAGTAGCAGCCCCACCAGAACCGATAAGAGTCATTTTCTTGCCTTTAATATCAATACCATGTTCTTTAAGGTTCCGGGTATATCCCATTCCATCAGTGCTGTGCCCTACGAACTTTCCATCGACATTGACAACAGTATTAACGGCTCCTGAAAATTTAGCACTGTCCGCCAATTCATCAAGATATGGAAGGATCTTCATTTTATTAGGCATGGAAACGTTAAATCCTTTAACATTTAATGCACGCATCCCTTTGACTGCATCTTCAAGCTCTTCATTTCCAACCTCAAATGCTAAATAGGCGCAGTTCAAGCCTAATTTATCGAAAGCTAAATTATGCATGGCAGGTGATAATGAATGTCCGATAGGTGTTGCCAGCAATCCTACTAATTCTGTTTTCCCATTAATTCGTCCTAGATTTTCCATGTTCTATTCCCCCTGATTTTTTAAACTTTATATAAATTCCTTCTTGGAAGGAATTATGAGTTAAATATTTTGATCAATGATTTCCAATACATTTCTTAATTGAGCAACAGGAATTTGTCCTGGTGCAGATGCTTCTTTTCCGGCACCGAATGTACAAGCAGATCCAAACACCGCACCTGATAATCGACTGACCAGGCCTGTACCCGACATTGACATCGTAATGAATGGGCGATCGGCATACTCTGTTTTCATTGTGTAAGTTGCATCTAATAATACGAGTAAGTCACCAACTGTTTGGGGCATTACAGCGATTTTGGGAATATGGGCGCCAAATTCCTGCATCTTACGCAATCGGTAAATGATTTCTTCTTTTGCTGGTGTCTTATCGAAATCATGGTTACACATCACTACGTATACGCCATTTTCCTCAGCTACCTTCACAGTCTCCTTCACTGGTGATTCCTCAAAAAACAACTCCACATCGACAAGATCAATATTCTTCGTTTTAATTGCTGTATGAAGAAGTTCGAAATAATAATCATCGCTGATTTCCTTGTTTCCGCCTTCTTTATGGCTTCTAAATGTGAAAAGCAGCAAAGTACTAGGAACAGCACTTCTAAGTTTTGAAATCATATCCGAAACGGCTTCTAAACTTTCGACTTGTTCAAAGACATCTACTCGCCATTCAATGATATCCGGCCGTAGCGCATTTACCGTTTCAACTTCTTTAAGCAGTTCTTCTTCCGTTGTCCCCATTAGTGGAACGATGATTTTTGGAACCCCTTCTCCAATCGTTACGTCTTTGATCGTGATTGTTTGCATGATGTTTCCCCCTTTTATCAATATCATCAATAGGGTTCATGCCCCACTGATGTTCGGTTAGACCGTTTAATTGGAAACTTTAATTACCTTCTTGTATCGATAGGCAACGAAAACGGCCAACAAAATACTAATTGCCGCAATTGCCACATCAAACAAGAAGACCGCAGTTAACCCAGCATTCTTGGAAATGATACCTGTAATGAAAGGTATGATGATGAAGGCTGAACTACCTGCAATGTTTACATATGAAGTGATTGTACCTTTATTGGCAGGGAAGAATTCCGTGATTATTGTCATGGCTAATTGGAATACCCCTGCAGTTGAAAGCCCTATGAAGAAAGCGCTCAAAACGGTTATAAATGGTTGCTGGATGTAGATGAGTGACAATAAAGATAATGCTGCAATGACCGGATAGATAATCATGACGGTAATGGGCTTAATTACTTTATTCAATAGAACAGCTAGTAAAATGACAGAAATAAGGGAGCCAATACTATAGTAACTAAGCAATTGAACAGCCTTAGCTTGGGTTAGCCCCAATACATCTTGTCCGAAGTTCGGAAGCCAGACTTGAACCAACATGAATAAAGCAGTTGATGTGAAGCCTAATAGGATGACGGCCAAACCTTCCTGAGCAAACTTCGGTTTTGAGAGGAATTGCTGTTGAACCGGCACAGCTTGTTCATCATTCCGAGTTTGGCTTTGGGCTTTATGATCCGGGAATGAAACCTTAAGCAGGAAAAACCCATTAACAAGATATACAGCAGCCATTAAGAAGAATGTATACCCGTAAAACATATCTCTAGCTATAAAGAACGCCATGATAAATGGAAGAAGTGCGGCACCGATTGAAACGAACGCTTTTACTAATACGGTAGCGGAACCAGCTTTCTTTTGAAAAGCCTCAATAAGTGCTGGATACGTACCTGCATCCAAAAATGAATTGGCAATACCAGCACATACAGCAAATATAAATGCCAATGTATAGTTAGGAGCCAAAGGTATGCCTATAAGGAAGATCAGGTAGATAAAAGATGCTGAAACAACAAATGGTTTCCTTCCTAATTTATCCGACAGTCTACCGGCGAAAAATAAAGAAACTAACTTACCGATTCCTATGGCAGAGACCAAGTAACTTATCCCTGAGGCACTTGTATTTAATTGATTTGACAAATTTTCCATATTTGATCCAATGATAATATTGATCATGCCTAAAATAAAATAGCTAATATATAAACCTGTGGCCATTTTTATAAATGGATTTTCCATGAAACACACCCCTATTTAAAAAGTTATCGAAATGCAATTTGATTCTTAAGTCTTTCAGATGTTGCCCCCTTGCCCCATACCATAAATTCAAGAAAAATAATTACGTACTAAATAAAACAATAAACATCATAAACTAATCGGCTAGTTAGTACATCGTTCTACTAACTTTGCATTATTAGTATATCGTTCTACTAATCGTGCTTGTTGTTGGTATATCGTTCTACTAAATTCAAGCGTTAGAAAAGTATTGAAAAAACATTTATGCTACCGTAAATTAGTTAAATTTATTTAGTATATCGTTCTACTGGATTATTATACTGCGCTAATTTAATTGTGTCAAACTCATGAAGCAGTCCTTAATGACCATAGAGCAATTCCTCATACTCATTATTTTTAAATTCCGAAGGGCTCATTTTGGATCTCATTTACCTTAAAAGTTCAGCACTGCCTTGTATTCGTTAGTGTTCATACAAGTTGGTAGAATACCTTTTATTTGCAGATGCACCAATTATTTTATCCTTTATGAGGGCTTCCTTCTATTTTGATATTCCCCACATTTTTACCAGTTTCTGAATTAATTTCTTTTTAGCTAAAATATATGTACTGCTGCTTATTTATATCAATTATTCAGTTATTTGCAATTCGATTTTAATAACCCATTGTTTAAGCAGGCAGTACTAATATCTTGCTTATATCCTAAGTTATGATAGTCGAAACGGTTTAAATTTAAAAGGATGAACAATTTTTGATTTCAGCCCCTTTCAATGGTGATGTAACAGCTTCTATATATATAACAGGGCTCCATAATTGGTTCTTAACGCAAAAAAAGACCAGCCGGATGGCTGATCTTTTCAAATGGCTTGGCGGCGTCCTACTCTCACAGGGGGAAACCCCCAACTACCATT
>NZ_JAPTGA010000031.1:0-10088 GCF_026891895.1 Peribacillus sp. AS_2 | reverse complement strand
GCCGGAGCAACAGGAGCCACCGGTGTAACTCCTCAATTATTTTTTGCTGAAGCGGATGGTCCAATCGCTCTCACAACGACTGGAACCGAAACGACAGTGGTTACAATGAATGTACCAACTACTGTTGGACAGAGCATTAAAGTGGACTATGCGGTATCAATTGATGTGGTCACAACGGCCAACTCAAATTTCACCTTTCAAACTAGGCTATATCGTAATGGTGTTTTAATAGAGACACGTTCCGTTCAAAGAAGTGTAACTTCTGCAGGTACATCAAGGTTTCCTGTTGCTTCTACTCATGTAAATACTGCTACGATCACTGGAACTTCAACATATGAAATTAGAATCGCTTATACAGTAGCAACAAATGTAACCTCCTCAAGTGCTATAAATGTCGATATTAACGCAATACGCTTTCCGTAATGAAAGTAACTCCATATCACCAGCCATATCCTTTAAAGAAGGGTATGGCCTTTTTTTAGGACATAAGAATAAGAAATGGTGATGCTTAATGCCTGATGGAATTAACGGAGCAGGATCGTTAGAGAAAGTAATCTCTGTAAGTTGATTTTAGTCTGGGAATATTTAATAATGTTGGGGTACAAATTCTTTTAAAAAAGGATGACTGTCATGAAAAAAGCAAAGGAAATAGCCTCCTAAAACAAGTAAAACACATTAGGAGGCGTTGTATATGAAATTCAATATAATTGATTGTGAAAAGTGGGTTCGGAAAGAGTACTTTGAACACTATTTACAACAACAAACAACATTCAGTATAACGAATGAAATGAATATTACTGTTCTTATGGAAAACTTAAAGAAGAAAAATTATAAGTTATATCCTGCGTTTATTTTCATGGTTACAAAAATAGTTAATTCCCATCGAGAATTTAGAACCAGCTTTAACCAAGAAGGGAATTTAGGTTATTGGTCAGAAATTTTGCCTTCTTATACAATTTTTGATAAGAAGACATACACATTTTCTAGCATCTGGTCACCGAATGAAAGTGGGTTTTCTGAATTCCATTCCCAGTATGAAAAAGATGTAGAAGAATACAATGGTACGGGTAGTTTATTTCCAAAGACTCCTATACCAGATAATCATATTCCGATATCCATGATTCCTTGGAGTTCTTTTACAGCATTTAATTTAAATATTAATAATGGTGGCGACTTTCTCTTACCCATAATAACCGGGGGGAAATATTCGCAAATAAAAGATGAATGGTTCTTGCCTGTTTCGTTGCAAATTCATCATGCAGTTTGTGATGGGTATCATGCAAGTGTTTTTATGAATGACTTCCAAAGGTTTGCTGATGAAAGTGCAGACTGGCTCTAGTTGTTCATCGGGAAAATACAAAAGGGAACTGTGAAAATCGAATTTGTCTACATTTTTTTGCTTGTACAAATTTGGACGTTGATTGGAACGTAGGGCACTCGCTTTCCGCGGGCGGTCCGGGAGCCTCCTCGGCGCACTTGCGCCTGTGGGGTCTCCCTTGGACTCGCTATTCCCGCAGGAGTCTCGCACACCCACTCCACTCAACTATGTTTAAAAATTTGGATAGAACTCCTTTTGCCTAAAGTCTTGGGAACTGTGAAAGCAGTTCCTTTTTTTATAAAATTAAAAAAAGGTTTATGTACCGTTAGTTCAATAAGTAGATGTTTTTCGGTTTGGTATTATATGGATATAATGATGACTTACATAATTAAAGGGAGATGATTCAATGTCATTTAATATTTTGATACCAATTATTATAATGGGTCTCATAATTCTTTGCGGCTTTGGAATTTTCAAGATTGCCAAAATCGTAAAAAGGTGAGGCTAGCCGGCTGCCATTAATTATGAAACTAAAGGGGCAGGATAATTCCATAACACAAATTGGGAAATGCATATATACTTGGACTAGAATTTGTAATTAAGCGATAAAACAAAAAATCCCTGCAATTAAGCAGGGGATGAATTTTAACTGGTGAGTTGTGTTAATTAGAATATGGCCTCACGCATTTTATGTGTTTCCGTTTTTTATATTTCAGGCATATAGCCTTTATTGTTATGGATATATTTTTCCCAATTGTTGTTTGGGTTACAGATTCTGATTAGGATTCTTTCCTTGTACTTTTAAATAAGCTACTTCTTTATATTTTCCAATGCTCTATAAGCATTTGCTTCTCCTGAACCAAATAAAGCATCTTGTCCTTTCTTTCCATAGTCAAGAGTTGTTTGCTTAATGCGAGCTGTTACTTGGGCTGGTTTATACTCCGGATGAGCTGCCTTAATAACCCCTGCAATTCCAGCTACTTGAGGTGTGGCCATGGAAGTACCAGCATTAAACTCATATGAAGTACCTAAATAGGTAGGCCAAGTACTAAGGATTAAGTTACTTGGATCAGCCGCCGCAGGGTCATTGGTTTCTGCATATTCAGGCCCGAAATCCCCTCCGGGAGCTGCCACGTCAATGGCACTGTTACCATAATTAGAGTAGAAAGCAAGCTGTTGAGTTGACCATTTTGTGGAGGCAGACACATTAATGACTCCTGGCAGCTGTGCCGGTACCACGGTTGCAGGCCCTTTCACGCTCATACCATATGGTTCATACAATTTATTTAAAAATTCGTTAACTTCCTTCTTATCATCTAAATTTAAACTTTCATTACCACTTCCGGCCACTACAGTTACTCCATTCTTTACTGCATATTGAATGGCTCTCTTCCAAAGTAACGTTTCAGCGATTGATTTATAACTTTCTCCCTCAATTGTCATTTTGTTATTATTATAGAAACGTAGAGACATATTAATAACATCTACCTTGTCATTTGTTGCTGCAATGATTCCATCTATAATCCAAGTTGGTAATCCAAGGGCTTGCTCTGAGTATAATACGCGATAGGATCTGATTCCTAAATCCGGCCCTACACCCTTTACTTTACCATTTGCGCCAATGATCCCGGCAACGTGAGTGCCATGCCCATTGCGATCTTTAATATCAGTGGGATCACCTGTTTCAGATTCATCCATTCCAGCAGGAACAAGGTTACGTCCGCCTAAATTATTATTCTTTAAGTCAGGATGAGACTCATCAATTCCGGTATCAATCACTCCCACCACTGCTTTATGAGTCATGCTTCCATCTTTATTTTTATATCCGCCTGTTTCTAAATCATATGATTTCCCGTCGTTGGTCACCCTTTGTATATCCCATTGGGAATCCCAATAACTCTCAGAATTTTGCTGGCTGATGATACTGGATCCATAGTTATAAGGGCTGACTGCTGTTTTGTCTAAGGTTAGGGGAATTTCTCTGTTAGCAGCTTCTATTGAAGAATTAGCTTTTAGGTTTTTAAGAAAAGAAGGCTCGTCCGATTGAGCTTCTATTCCGCCAACCTCGGGAAGGACTTTGGTTATTTTACCACCGGCTTTCCGTATTACCTCTTGATAATTCTCTGGTAAACCACCTTTAAAAGCTATTGCGTATGAGTCATTCAGCTCCTGATTTTGACTCCTTGCTTGGGCAGGAACATCACCAACGGAAAGTATCCCCGCTCCTACAGCAATCGAAAGTACCGTATGTAGAATTCTCTTTTTCATATGTCTCCTCCTATATAATGGAAAATATTAACCATTTACTATCTTAATATACAACAACTAAAATTCCAAGTTTTTCTAATGAATCTATTATTGAAATTGGCAGCTCTTTTTATTTATGAAATGATCGGGGCAGTTAGTTGAAGAAGGGAATGTTTTTTTTGTCTGGAATATGTCTAGTGGGAACTGTGAAAGGTGTAAAAACCCTGTGTCGCCAAAAGGTTTATATATCAATGCACTTCAGTATCAATCAATATGAGGAGGGTTCAAATGGATAAAAGAGTTCAATTTGACTTTGAAATCAAATTTACTAATGGCGGTGGGCTTCAAGGGCAGGAATTCCGCCTTGATATTGATGGAGATGACATCACTGACCAAGAGTTAGCCAAGTATATTGTAGAGGATATGAGGTTACTAATGGTTGGAGAAGTTAAGATATTTAATAAAAAGATCATTAATGAAAAACATAAACGAAAACCTGTTGATGAGAAATCCGGAAAGTAACCGGCTTTTTCAGCTAACAAGTGCGTTAGCTGAAGGTCGGAGCTGCCTTTAAGGCAGCTTTTTTTTATGGAACTATTGGGGCAGTATAGTTGAAGAACGATTTAAGATGTTTCAATTAAGTTGGATATTTGAATGAGAATAAAAGTAGGGGGAAAAGAGGGGCATCGTCCCCAATTATGTACATTGCTTTTATTTTTCGCTAAAATAAAGGGTATAATGAATGCTTATATAGTTTATTGATGATAAAAGATAATGAGGTAGAAAAAAATGATTGCAAAAACAGAAGATGATTTTAATGGTTTGAAGGAAATTGGCAAAATTATTGCCTCCATTAGAGATGAATTGGTACAAAGAACAATTCCGGGCATAACGACCAAAGAACTTGATGATATAGCCGGGGAACGTTTAGAAAAAGCGGGTGCAGTTTCAGCTCCAAAAGGTGAATATGATTTTCCTGGCTATACTTGCATAAGCCTAAATGATGAAGTGGCACATGGCATTCCGGGTGATCGGGTTATTCGTGAAGGGGATATAGTAAATATAGATGTATCTGCTTCAAAGAACGGTTATTTCGCAGATACAGGAATCTCATTTGTAGTAGGCGAAGGAGAAGAAGTATTAACGAAATTATGCGACGTCGCCAAAAAGGCATTTGAGGCGGGTCTTAAGAAAGCAAAACCCGGTTCCAAAAAAAGCAGAATCGGAAAAGCGGTGTTCGAAACAGCGAGACAGCATGGATTCACGGTTATCAAAAACCTTACAGGACATGGTGTTGGACGTAGAATACACGAAGCACCTGACCATATTTGTAATTATTATGATCCATGGGATAATGAAATACTGAAGGAAGGGATGGTTATCGCATTCGAACCATTCATCTCAACCCTTGAAGAAGAAGTATTCCAAAAAGAAGACGGTTGGACCTATGCTACTGAAAAAAGCTTTGTAGCTCAAGTGGAACATACGATTATCCTTACTAAAAATGGACCGATCATTGTCACGCTTTAATTCAAGCATAGTCGGAAAAAGTCGCGTAGTTCGTCTGAAGTTATATAAACTCGTAACAGTAAAAAGAATGTTTCTCGCATCTAAAGGAGTTGCTTTTGCAGCTCCTTTTCTTATGCAACTATAGGGGCGGGGCAGGTTAAGCAAAGTTTCTTCGGATTTTTTTCTAACAGATAATTTATTCACCTTGTAATCGTTACTCCATATAATGAAAGTAGATAGGACAACTCTCTCCTGTCCTATTTATTCCCATCCGGTTCATTTGAAGTAACTATTCTTAGCGGCGAATAGTTACTTTTTTTAGTTACAAAGAATCTTCGCCAAACAAGTCAATTAGCTGATTTCTCTACTCGTTTTTTTTATTAAGGATCATCCACTCCACTATGACAAAGTTGAGAACGAGCCCTGCCCAAATGTTTACATTCAATACTTCCTCGATCATCTTATATCTTCCTTCTGGAAGCATAAATCCATTAAAAGTGTAATAAGTAATGAGAAGAACGGGTACTAGTACACGTGCACTGACTGCTACTAGAGTAATACCAAAACTGCGCATCATCCATATTCGGTGTGCATGAAATTGTCCATTAACAGCTGTACGGTAACCCTTCCAACATGTGAATAACCACAGAATGGCCAGCGTTAGAAAAGCCGTTGCTTTTGTGAAACTTTCTATATAGAAGACAACGGCAAGAGCAAGAATTCCACTAATAAAAACACTGACAACATAAATCCTCCCCATATAGCGATGAACCTTTGGATTTTTCAAACGAATACGATCCATAAACTGAAGAAAACCTGTTATTAAGGCAATAAAGGCGCAACCAATATGTGTAACCAGTATAGAATATTGTGTTGTCGAAGTGATATCTACACGGCTGTTAGCAGGATTTAAAGTTAGATAGGGGATCATGAAAGGAATCATAATCCCAACCGAGACTATAACTAAAATCCACCAGCCTTTTTTTTGCATCATACCTTTTTTAACTCCTTTTATGTTTGTACCTGACAAGCAGAATCTTAGGTGGTTTTAGAGTCATTCGATAATTTTTTCCCTAATGGTGTCAGAATGCCATCAATGGTGGAGGAGTTCTTTTCACGCAAATAATTTTCCAGTTCAGCTTCACCCTTTTTCATGTTAGACCGATTCAATGTTTCACGTTCATTGGAGTAGGTCATGAAGGGGACACTATATCCGCAAGAGGTTTGGACTTTATGAATTTTGACTAAAATGATTTGTCTTGCACCGGGCATCATTTCAAAATGACCTATCATCCGATCCCATTCTTCTGTTTCAGGCAGAATCACCTTGCCTGAACCATATAAGCGCAAGATCATCGGCGGACCTTCAAATGCACAAAACATAAAGGTGATCCGGGCATTTTCATTAATATGTCCGCTTGTTTCGTTACCACTCCCAGTTAGATCCAAATACGCAATTTCGGTAGATGATAGGATGCGAAGGGTATCATACCCTTTTGGAGAAAGGTTTACATGCCCAGCCGCATACAAAGGTGCCGTTGCAATAAAAAACAAATGCTGTTTCTTTATGAAGTTTCGATGCTCAGCTAACATTTCCGGAAAATACTTTGCCATCATTATTCCCTCCAAAGAAATCCATTTTAAAATATAAGTTCTCTATTAATGAGTGGATTACCTTTTTCAGCTATACTGCCCTGATGAAAAAAGCGATAGCTGCATACAGCGCTCATTTTCCCTTTAAGAATCCGGCTGACCTTTATGAACGATATTAATTTTAGATTACAAGGGTGATTAAGAATTTGAGATTTTCCAGTATTGTACTATGATAAATTTATATTGTTTGAATTTGGAAGGGTATGGCAGAGTGACCATACTCCTACAGAATCATTTAAGGAGTGGTGGAATGGCACGTGTTTTATTTATTAATGCTGGATCAGAAGGACATATCAATCCAACTATTGGAGTTGTGCAAGAGCTTATTTCGCGTGGAGAAGAGGTAGTGTACTTTACGATAGAGTCTTTTCGGGAACGTATAGAGAGGACGGGAGCTACTGTACGAACAATTGACGGTGAAAAATTTATAGAAGCTTTTCTCTCAGGGGGAAGAAATTATTTACTCGAAAGAATCAACGGTCTTTTACATACAATAGATATCGTCATACCTAGCGTGCTTGAACAGATCAAAGGAGAGCATTTCGATTACATCATCCATGACTCCATGTTTGGCTGTGGACGTATGCTTGCCCAAATCCTTAAGCTTCCCGCAATAAATTCTTGTACTTCTTTTGCGCAGACAAAAGCATCATTCGATAAAATGCTGGAACAGCTTTCTAAAGAAATCACTCCAGAAATAGGTAAACCTATACAAGATGAATTTCAAAGACTGACGGCAATGGTGAAGGAAAAATATGATGTGGAGATCCATTCTGCTTACGAAGTTTTTTGTAATCCTGCACCACTTTCAATCGTTTATACAACTAGGGAGTTTCAACCTTTTAAAGAAGCATTCGACCAAACTTACAAATTTGTAGGTCCGTCCATCTCTTCACGAATAAAGCAGGATAACTTTGACCTTGCTGATTTCAAAGGAAAAAGTCCCCTTTACATTTCGCTTGGGACAGTTTTTAACCGGTCTCTTGATTTTTACAAGCTTTGTTTTGAAGCATTTGGAAATAGCGATCACACGGTGGTCATGGCGGTCGGTCAACAAACCCCGCTAATTGAATTAGGAGAGATCCCCAAAAACTTCATTGTGAAAAAATACGTTCCACAAACGGACGTGCTAAAATACACTAAATTATTTATCACACATGGCGGAATGAATAGTACCAATGAGGGTCTCTACTATGGAGTTCCGCTAATTGTCATCCCGCAAAGCGCGGATCAGCCGATGATTGCAGGGCAAGTTGCCAATATCGGAGCCGGTATTACATTACAAATGCAAAGCTTGACTGCAAATCAGCTGCGTGAGGCCGCAGATCATGTGTTAAACGACCCAACCTTCCATAAAACTGTTTCAAAATTAAAAGAATCCTTTCAAAAATCGGGTGGATATCACCAAGCTGTTGATGAGATTTTTGAATTTAAAAGACAATACGATATTTAAAAATGTATGATCGGCGGCATTTTCTTAGCGGGTATGGAAATCCTTTTTCTTATGGCACTTGGAATGAAGAACGGTGACCTAAAAAGGTATTGTCCTTTTTACATAGAAAAATAAAATGGGGGACATATATGGAAATTTGTTTAATTGGTGGCGGAAATCACACGAATAATGAATTACGTGAAGTGTTCCTGGAACTTTCAAAAATGATTAAACCTGAAGCTAAGATTTTAATAATCCCTTTTGCAACCGACAATTCCAGGTATGAAAGTTGGATGGCAAGTATTACTCAAGCTTTTTCAATCATGGAGAATGTAAGTATTGAATTATTAAATGAAGACCTTTCAGACAAAGAAATGAAAAAGTCTATAATGGAACATGATATTCTTTATTTTATAGGTGGAAAGCCAGAAAGGTTAATCCATGTAATTGAAGAAAAGGGACTTACCCCAATTATCAAAAACTTTCAAGGTTTAATCATTGGATATAGTGCGGGTTCATTAGCTTTCGGCAAAGATTGCATAATCACAAAAGATAAAGACTATCCAGAAACGATAGTGATCAAGGGCTTAGGATTAGTGGGGTTTAGCGTTGAGGTCCATTACGAGGCTAATATAGATGGAGAATTATTTCCCCTATCAAATGAACGAAAGATATATGCAATACCAAATGGAAGTGCAGTTTTCTCCAAGAACGGGGAACTATATAAAGGTATAAATGATATCTATTCCTTTCAATATATGAAAAAGGAAATAGTGAATTCCAAAGTCTTATAAAACTGGCAGGCGCTTTATCCCAATTGGAGCAAGGTCGCAGGAAGTTAAGGATAGAGAAAAGGAGACTGCAATGAAAGTAAATTTAATGATCTTCTTTACATCAATAAAAGAACAAGAAAAGAATAGGTTAATGATGAAAACATTTGAATCTGATATTCGTCCTGTTACAGGGGATATAATCGATGATCCCGGATTCGATCCACGATTTCATAATGGATATGAGGTTGTAAAGGTTACGATAAATTATGCTTCGGATGAATGTTTGGTATCCCTGCACCCGCTTGCGATCGAAATCGAGGAAATCAGGATGGAAACTTATTTGGAGAAACTGGAAGCACACGGTTGGCGTGCTGTCTCAAAAGAAGAATTGAAAAGTATATAAAAATGATATAAGGAGGGAGTATGAAAATGGAAAAATACTCGACAACCACTTTAAAGATGATTAGAAATTTTGATGTAATGCCTGAAAGGGTATTTGTTGCATGGGTGGACCCCGGGATGATGAGAAAATGGCTTTTTACATTGGAGGGGACAAATAAAGTGGCACAAAATGATCCGCAAGTGGGAGGAACTTGGGAGATTATTGATCATCGCGATGGAAAAGATTATCGGGCGATAGGGGAGTACCTTGAAATGGACCGTCCCAATAAATTAGTGTTCACTTTTAAAATGCCGCAATTCAGTGAAGCGGCAGATACAATTACAGTTGAGCTGAAAGAACTTCAAAAGGGCTGTGAAATGACATTTTCACAAAACATCACCGTTCCTCATGAAGAAAATTGGACACAATCTGATATCGAAAAAGCACTCGGAGAGTATCACGATGGATCTGAACACGGCTGGAATTTAATGTTTATGGGACTGAAAGAATTGGTTGAAACTGGACAAGTCAGCTATAAAGGCTAATAGTCGTTGGCCACAGTTTTTAGACAATAGGAAATCGGAATCGCATCCCGAACCCTGAAGGTTGGAATGGATTGAAGAAATCAGCTGGAACGTTTTCAGGAAAAAACTGTAGGCTGATCTCGCACCGAAATATGTTTTTAAGTTTTTTTCCAGTAATCCTAAATGGATGGAAGAAATTTGCGACACTCCTGCCGAAAAACTGGCTAGCCGAGACCCCACAGGTACTTGA
>NZ_JAPTGA010000030.1:0-12728 GCF_026891895.1 Peribacillus sp. AS_2 | reverse complement strand
TGTTAACTAGCAGGTTCATCTGCAATATCAGGATCTTCAAAGCTCGGATCCATAAACTCTAGCTCTTCCCTTAAATCCTGATATAATTTATATCTCTTGCCATCTGTCATTTTCTTTTCAGCCATTCCCTTATCAATGGCATACTCTTTTAGGATTTCCCTATGATCCATAAATCTTTGGTAGTATTCCTCAAGATTATCAGGAAGTGTGTTTTGAAAATAACTAAGAAAAAAGGGCGGTATATCATTAGTGATTTTTATATCGGCATAACCCAAACCCTCTTTTTTAACCACATCAGCGAATTTGTAGTTAGATGCTGCTTTTACACGAGGATTAAAATACTGGAATTGCGTTTGAAATCCTAGTATTCCCACCTTACTAAAAAAACCAGCCCGACTAATAAATGAAATTTTCCTAGCAGCCAAAACAGGTAAGCATTCCAAGGTAGCAGCTTTCGCGATCATTCTCCAAACTTCATACGATGCAGGATAAATCCATTCCCGAATGTTTTTCGCTTCGATTCCAATAGGAATTTGTGTGTCATTATGCTTTAAAAACAAATCCAAACCCGCACCTTTGTAAGATGCATTTCCGTTATAAAACAAAATTTCCGACCCTGGAGGTTTCTTTAAAATCCCCCCATCATCAATAGGTCCCGATCCGAAAATCGTATATTGATCTCTACAATCTAAAGCCGTATCAAATATTAATTTTTCTAATTGCATACCGCAAATTTCATCCTTTTGGACGTAGGTATGATGCAGATTATACAAGCGCTCAAACTTTTGCAGTTTTCCTTTATCTCCTGGCTTCCCGTATGTATAAGCTGAAGCGACTATCTCCACAGGTTCGGTTTTAATAACGATAATGTGTCCTTCGTTCTTCAACTGACGGTAGGCGATACTTAACGGAGCAGGTTCAACCCGCTGGTTGTAAGGACCCGCCTCACTTATTTTGATCTCCAGATGACGCATGCTAGAGACGCGATACTTATCAAGTATCCTTAGAATACGTTTACGCCCAAGCGCAACCCACTTCTCTAAACTCATTTTCTCGACCACCTGACCTCTACCTAGACCAACAGCCACAAGGGATTGAAGGGGGTAAAACAATTTATAAGTAGTTAATAGTACCCTACCCCCTCTTCTAAAAAGATGGACGGGGTTCTGGTAAGGAAATCATAAGCAATGGAAAAAATTAATGCAAGAAAAAAATGCCAATTTTCCACAAAAAAGCAGGGAATCATCCCTGCTTAAGTTTTTCTTGGATTTTGGGTAATAAATGTTTCATAATCACTTGTAGCTCTGATGCTTCTTCTATATGGACAGGACGTTTGCGTTCTGTGCTTTTAGCGTACAACAATTGAATAACATCGTTTTGGGTGTTCACACGACCTGTGAATTTTTCACCGTTCAACTTAAAATGTAAATTATATAATCCTTTAGAAATCTCCTTAAATCTTATGATATTTGTGATTTTGATGGTTGTCAGATCTAATTGGTGATTAACAGAAGCCTCAGAATGCCCCGAATTTTGATTTTTATCGTCTTCCCCTTGTATTGATACCCCTTTGATTGCATCGATTGTCAGCTGCCCCTCAGGAGCGATTTCCGCCTCCTCTTTTGGAGACTCATATTGTTCCAGTCGCTTCTCTAATTCTTTTGCGTATGCTTTCCAATCCTCTTTGGTCATCCGTTGTTCTTCAATGAACGTTTCCACCCTATCAACATGGATTCGATGACCATGTTTCGTGGAAACGGCTTCCCCTTCTGCCCTTCGATCTACCTGATTAATCGTAGGAAGATCCCCAGAAGCGATAAAACGCCTTACTTTGGCTTCATTCCAGCTCTTATCGAGCCGTTTTTTCAGTATTTCTGACACTTGGCTTACTTTTAACTGCTGATTTTCCTCGGTTTTGCGTGTTTCTTCTGCCTTTTTAAGAATTTCATCTGCTTTTTCAGGAGACATGCCCTCTGCAATAAGAACTTGTTTTAACAAATGATTTTTCATTGTGTGACCTCCATTTTTCAAAAAACACAAAAAATAATGGTTTTTTTCTTATCAATTTAAAACTAGTTTTATTATTAAATAATTTTGATATTAAATAAATTTAGTAATTAAAATAAATTATATTTAATTCATTTTCTTATCAAACATTTTTGTTATTATCTGTATTTATTATGAATTCTATTTCATAAGAAGTAAAGAGGACATGGTTATAAATCATTTATTTAATCGTTTTTTCTTTTTATTTATCATATTCAAATTATTTGTTGCGAAATGATTTTGATGTCAAACTATTTTGTTATTAATTAATATTAGTATCAACTATTTCCTTTTAATTATTTAAGTTTTTTTCTCATATATTTTATTTATTATTAAATGTTGATAATAAATTTTTTTGATATAAATTTTTGTTAATATTAAAATTATTTAATATCAATTATTTTGTTAATTATTAAATTTGTTATTAAAAAATATTGATATTATTTTTTCCGTTCTTCGAAAAAAAGCAAAAAAAAATGACCGATGTCGGTCATTTTCACAAACCATCAGCACAAAAACGCAGCAATCGCACCGTTTTGAACATTTTCCAATGTATGATTTACCTTCATCGATGTTATTTAGCCAAATATGCTTTTCCAAAAGCCTTTTTTCTCCGTTTTTTCAGAGTTTTCAGTGTTTTCCTGCTTCTGAATATATTCGACTGCAACATTTAGCTTTTCTTTCAGTAAATTTATTTCGTTTTTCATTTCGTTTTTATTTTTTTCTTCTTCCGCAAGACGTGAAATCAGCTTGTCCGCCTGTTCTTTGGTCATCATACCTTCGGTACGTTCTTTAATCTCGTTGATTTCAGCTGATTGATCCGCAGGTTGTGGTAGCTCTTTCGTAATTTTGGTCAAATCCAATACCATTTGTTGCAAGGCTTGTATTTGCTTGTCCTGTTTTTCAAACTTTAAAAGCATGTTTGTAAAGGCTTCAGGTGTGGCTGGAATGCTCGGCGGCTTCACTTCCACGATGCCCCCGAATTCTTCAAGGAGAACCCTTTCTACCTCTTTAAAATCGGTTCTCTTCATCCCCTTTGCCTGTTGTTCCGAAACGACCTTCTGAATCAACTCAATCCGTTTGATTTGGTCTTCATCGTACATTCGACCGTGCGTAAAATCCCGTTCCACGGTTCCTAAGTATCCTTTATCTTCCCAATTTCGAAGCGTATGATGTTCGATTCCAAATTCTCTCGTTATTTCATTGATGTATTTGATCATCACTCAAGCACCCCCTTATATTAGCTTCAAGTACACCCTTATATAATCCTTATCTTACCTATAATATAAGACATAAATCAATCTAATATAAGGCTCATTTTTCACTTCCCCTATAACATAAGACATAAATCAACCTAATATAAGGCTCATTTTTCACTATTTCCCCATATAAGAAACCACTTTCGAAAAACATCCTGTCACCTACGGCCGCCACAGCTTTTTCGATGACGACCCGCATCGCTTTTTCAAATCGTCACAGAAAAAACGAAAAACATCTCAATGTTTTTCGTTTTTTCTTTTATTCCTCATCTCTTTTCTGAATGCTTTTCTTCTTTCGGATGCTTTCTCCAATCTGTATTCATACGTCGTTTCGGGATCACTATGTCCGAGTTGTTCGGCCATATGTAAATCGAGCAAATCCTCGATGTTCATTTTCTCTAATTTTTCAACAGAGAACTTTCTCTCTTCTACAATTTCACCATTGACCTTTTTATAGACGGTGTAGGATTCCTTTTTTCCATCCTTGTTCGTTCGGTAACGACGTTCTTTTAGTTTAATCATCGGATTCAAACTTTCCTTGATGCTCACTTGCTCCATGATTTTTTGGATGAGATCCTCTTTTGTCACGTCACCTTTTTTGATGTTCGAAATGAGTTCACGCTCCGTTTTTTCGACATACGCTTTTCGTAGATCATGAACCCCCGAGTATTTGATTTTTCCATAATGGCAGCATGTTTTCACCACGTCACGCACTTTGTTATCATCGTAACCAGCGAAAATTTTTGCATCGGGTGCCATACCCGTTTCCTGTTGCAATTTTTCCGCGAGTTCAAACACTTTCGGATGAACATCCAAAACAATTCGCCCTCTATTTTGCTTCGTCATGCCATTTTTCAGCATATCGATGCTGCCGCGCTCTCTGTTGTAGCAATCCAATGTAAACTGTTGGGCTTCATCATTCCTTGCCGTCCCATACACCAATGTAGCCACCAGCAACTGGTCTTGTGTACTCAAATACTTTTCAGCCTGTCGCATGATGGTGCTGGCTTGACGGCTTTCATACCCTGAACCACGTTTATATTCCTCTTTCGAGTATTCGCCAATCTTGTCCCGAAGTTCTTGCTTATAGTCACGGTCGAGCATCTGCCTGGATGATTCTACCGAATCGGCAAAAATTCTTCCGTCCAATTTCGTTTTTGCATCATCAGGCGCTGCCGCCAACGCTTGAAACATCTTATAGGTCCCATCCACATAGCTGTCATAGGTTTTTTTGCTGTATTCATCCTGGGCCGTCCCCACATTTCTTGCGATATTCTCAAAGAATTCATCGGTGGTTTCTCTGTTGATTTGACCTAAACGTGCCACCCCTTTATTGATCACATGCCATTTGATGAATGTTTTCGCCCTTTTTACGTAGGTTTCTTTGGTGTCGATGGTCTGGATGACCTTCTTATACAGCTTCCCAGGAGGATTTGGTTCTTCGCCTCGTTCTTCCCGCACTTCAGCTGGCACAATGTCCATAATTTTCGGGAGATGATCCTGAAGGAATTCCATCGCCAATTTTTCGTAGACTTTTTCCTGTGCCCTGGATGCAAACTTCAACTGATTCATCCTGTGCACCCCGTCTTTCTTTTTGCTTTTGATTTGCCCCTTTTTATGTTTCGAACCCTTTCTTGCCATATCATCACCTCCATTTTTGTGATTTTTCATTCCAAATGGTAGCGCTGAAAATGAATATATGGCGAAAAAAGCCGAAAAGAAATTTCGCCCCCGAACCATGGGTGCGACTTAGAACCACGCCAGTTCCTGCGAGGTTCTAAGAACTCCTTCACCCCTCTACCCGTTCAGGTAGAGGGGTGTCCCCTAAAAGCATCAGAAAATCTTCGGTCCCCGAACATTTTCTAAAAGCATTCACTTCGCTTCACGACTGACGTTTGCAGACGTACGGCATCCAGCCGTCCGCTGCGAAACGCAGCCGTTCACTCCGTTCACTGAACAAAAAAACCTGCGCTTTAGCGCGGTTTTTTTACCAAAAAGGACACAGACTCATTCAAAAATTAAAAATGGCTTTTTAATTTTTGAATGGATCGGTGTTCGCCCTATCGACTACGATTTGGCTCGATTGGTCTGCTTAAACGCATCCCAACGTCGATGCCCCTAAAATCGTGTATCCGTTATTAGCTTCCACCTGTGAGTAAACAGGACACCGATGGTGTGCAGGAACTTGTCTAGGCTAATAAGAATGGGGTAGTCTCATTTTCTTTCACGTTCTTTTTCCTTCGAATTCGTTTGGAACGGGTATTCCAACTGAATGTTTTTCCTCACTTTTCCTCTCTTTATTTTTTTTACATCACTCCAACTGGTTCATCTTTCTTCCTCCTTTTATTTTTATTTGTCTCACTCTGTTTCATCTATGCTCTCTTGCATATCTTGTACGCTCACGTTAACGTTCGTTAACTCCTTAAATAGTGTCCGTTGCTTCATGCATGAATGGTTTCTCCAATGGAAAAACGAACACGAATGGTGTTCTTTTTTGCATTCATGGACAAAGCCAATATCAGTTTTGACTGATGGTTTATACACTTTCTCATTTTAGCGCCGAAATGAACGGTTCCGAGAAAAAAACGGCATTTTCTCCACAAATACGTTTTTTCCTGTTATATTGTCCCGTTACTCCCTCAAATGACCGCCAAAAACGGTCGATTTTTTGATTTTTATGACCAACCCTTCTCTACACCTACCTTGAATCCATCGAACAACGGACAAACCTGCTATCAGCGATGCGGGTCGTACCCAAATCATCATACAAAGAGTGAACCTTTTGGATGGCTAGTGAAAGAAATGTCTTATTTTCATCCGCCCGTTAATGCCATTGGACTCCGTAAAAAAAACCACAATAAGTGATCATGGTTAACAAGCCTTCTAGAAAAAACAAAAAGAAGATCCTGAAGCTAATATGCTTCAGGATCTTTATTCGACTTCGATCACTTTTTTATCCAATTTCGTGACGATGATTTCTTTTTGGTTCGCTACATATTTCATTCCGTCTTTATTCGATGTGATTTTTTCAACAAAAAACGTCTTCGGTATGTAATAACCCAAATCTTCATCTTTCTTAATCCCGATATGTACATAGGCACTTTGCAGATTGTCATAAAACAAAATTTCGCAATCTATAAGTGTATTCCCAGGCACAGCAGCCGCATCATACAGAACACCCTTTGGAGATTCTATCAATTTAGGAATCAAATAAAAAAATACATACTTTTCTTTCCTGCTAGTAAACTGCTTCTTTGTTTTCTTCTCACGAAGCAAATCAAACGTGATCGTGCCTTTCACCACGTTATCCCAACCAGCTTGCCCTTTATACTGAAAAATGGCATTCCGATTGACCGTACGTTCGACGATCTTATGAATCCCTAATAAATGGCAAAAATTCTCTTGATCAAAACGCAATTCAATTGTTTCTGAGCTATTTCCTACATCATCCTTGATTTCAAATTGAAAAATATAGGGATGTAAATGGGTCTCGTAGTATTCACGGAGAAGATCTAACGTAAGATCATTAATCCTTGGATTTTGTGTGGCATTAAATAGTTGCTGACAAGTGAGTACCATATCTTTCCCCTCGTATATCCCTCTATTTATTTTTAAGTTATTATATCATATTTTTTTCCATACAAATAAAGCCCTGATTGAATTATCAGGGCTTAAAGGTAAAATTTAGAGCAGCTTTAGGTGTCGGCTCATATTTAATGTCTCCGCCGCGGAGAATTCGAGAGCTGCAACCCGAATGATTAGATGCATCCTGTTTTAATATATTCTGGAAGTTAGGAAATTATCCTAAGCATTAAAACCAATTTAATGACAGCTTTAAGTGTCGGCTCATATTTTACGTCTCCGCCGCGGAGAATCCGAGAGCTGTACCCGAATGGATTTATGATGTCCCTTGTCTCTATGAGTATAGATTATACCCATGTTAACAAAATGTCAACAAAAGCTAACGCTACCTGGTGCTTTCTGATGTTGGCTAGTGCGGTCTCATGCGTTTTCATCAGTCTTATCATTTTTTCTTTTTTCTATAACACCGAATCATTCTCCCAAGTGCTTAAAGAAACATGGAAAGCACAAAGGTCCTCGAAAAAAACCTACGGAAATGCTACCCGCGAACGGTATCCTCACCTTCAATAACCGTAGACTGTTCAGCGTCAGAGCAGTGTGGCTCCCATGTCCACAAATCGGCGATCCATAGCGTTAACCACCCAGACATAACGAAACACCAATGCCACTAATTTAATCGCTAAGAGCTATTCTTGCTAAATCACCGATTCTAATGATGTTATCTCCTGTCTTTCTACCAGTCATTTGCCCTTTAGCAACCTTAATTTTCTCTTCTGTGATCTTTGTTTCTGTGGTTCCACTTAAACCACTTAAACCACTACTAACCACACCAGCAGCTAAAGCCTTTTGCAAAGCAGAGGGATGATGAATTTTTTGAGTTAGGAATTTTTTACACACGGCAAAATTTGTATACACCTCGGTAACCTCTAAGGTTTCTTTTATATAATCCAGTGTTCCCAATATTTCATCACCGTTAAACGGATCTTTAATTTCATCCCCTTCTAAAAATATCTCAATGTCATCTCCTAACGAAATGTCATCCGTAATTCCTCCATTTATTACAAGGCTATACTCATCGATTATCTTTATCACTTTGAACGTGGTATAACTGCTCATCGAAATCCCTCTTTTCTTTATTAATAATCTCTACTGCTCTCTTTTTTACACTCCCAACTTCATCTCTCACTTCTTGATATTTCTGTCCTCTATAATGATTTTTTACATGCCCTTCATATTCAACGATTAAATCAGATAATTCCTTTAAATCATGTTTAATAAATAATTTTCTTTTATGTACAAAGTCCACATAAGCATCTAATTTACTAGTTTTATCGTTCATGGCATCGCTTGATTCTTCCAGCCCATCCTGTAAAGTAGCAATCGTCGATTGAGTCTTGTTGAGTTTCCGCTGTAAAAATATCGCGAAAATAATAAAATATAATGTCGCTAAGGATAAAGAAATGATGACCTTAAAATGAACTGACAAAGGCATAAAGTACCCAATGGCCGCAAGAACTCCTGGAATGATAGTAAAAAAGAATAGTTCGATACTTACCTTCAAACAAAGACACCTCCTTAGACCTGTATAAGTCCCCCTCGATTAATCACTAAAAAAATCACCCCTTACCAGGTGTATTTATACGAATTTATTAACTATACCAATCACTGTATCATTTTTCTTAGCTCATTAATCAAAAAAAGATCCACCCTAAACGCTCCCATCGATGCGGCAAAGGCGGATCTTTTTTAACTTTTAAAAAAAAAATGATGACAGCATAAAAGTAAACGCCATTTTTTCTGATATTACTTAGAGAAAGGATTGACAGAGTGGAAGGTAACAGGTTGAACTTTTCTTACAGAACTGATCAATATAAGCATTTTTTTACGAGTATATGAAGCAAAAGGGTTATAAATCGAGCTCATCACTTTATTAACTAAATGAACAAACATCAAACAATCAGAGGTGCTGCAAAATGAAGAAATGGATCGAAAAACAAGAGTGGTGGATGGCGCCAGGCGGAATCCTAGTAACGATTCTTATTGGCTTTTACCCTAAAGTATTTGCTGACATCGGAACAACGTTAAACAAGCTATCCTTCAACCAGTGGTTACTTATCTTCATCATTATCCTCCTTTTATCCATCTTAAAACTGTTATTAAAGCAACAAAATCAAAAAAACGACCCCTCCGCATGATGAATCGCCTATCTTTCGGAACCCTTCTGCAAAAGGGTTCTGTTCATTTTATGTTAGTTTACTACGATTCATATCAGCATCCACCTCAGAAGGCAAAAAATCCCGTCTAAGCGTTTGTTGTAAAACGCTTAGACAAAAACGTCAGATAAAAATTTCAGGCGCATGAGAAAACAAATATGAAGCACTCAAGGCTATTTCTTAATAAAACCTCATCCATTCGATAAACATTAAACAGAAGAAATATCAAAGGTCCTCGGATCCTATCCTGCGGAGACATTGCCCACTAGGGGACAGTGTCCTCCAACAAAGAAAAAGCAGCCCCTATATAAAAAGAGAGATACTCTATGTAAACCAGCAACCCCTAAAAGAGCTTTTTACCCTTAGGAATACTGTTATCAAATTTTAGCTATTTAAAAAACCGCTTCAAATCAACGTTTCTTAAAAATATGAGCCTGAATTTAGCTCATTTTTTTTGAAAAATAATCGACTAACCCCTCTTCTCGATACGATACGTCCAATTCAGCCGTGAATCCATGTTTATCCTCATATGTATAATAGAACGTCGAACCCTTTGCATATCTACCTTTTTGCGACTGCCAATCTATCACTTTTTCTTTTTTCAATGTATTCAATTCTTTCTTCAAACTGCTATAAGCAACGTCCAATTTTTGAGCCAATTCTTCTTGTTTGATGATAATGCCGTTATGTTCTTTAATAAATTCGATAATTCTTCTCCTGGTTTCGCTTCCCGCTAAATAACCATCCTCTTTTTTAATATAACTAGATTTATAGAGATTGAACGGAAAGGTTTCCCCTGTAAGCATATAGATCCATTCTCTCGATGGTCCATGATATTTGCCCGAAAATGCGCTTTTTACGCTGTCTTTGATCTCACGCTTAGGAAAATACCCACCTGATGATAAATGATTGGAATTGACCTTTTCCCACCACGAATGTCCATCTTCTTGTTTTTGATAGAAGAAATCATGAGCATCTTCCGCCTCATACCCTAATGCGTAGAATAAAAGAGCAATGGTAAACGCCCCGTGGTTTCGATATTGTCCGAATTCTGCCGAAGTTAAGAGTTGAATCGCAGGATCATTCCAAATTCTTTTTTCGGTAATGGATGTGACTTTTTCTTGATATTGCATTTCTACTAATTCATTGACTTCTTCATCTTCTAACATGATTTTAAAATCATCGATATTGTAGACTTCATCTGTAAACTTCCAAATGCCATTTTTCGGTTTCGTATAAAGGTTATTGGCACTGATTGCGGTGTAATCCGCCCCTACTAAAATTGCCATTCTTCTTGCGATGGCTTCAAATAAATAGATGCTTTGAGTCGTTCCCGTCATCGGTTCGATTAAAAAGCTCGTTGCATAATGACCTGGTGTTTTGGTTTCCCATATGTAATTTACACCGAAACCAAATTCCGCACGAATTACTTGAAACAGTTGAAACGGACTATACTTCCGATTCGTTCCATCTTTCGTCAAATCGAATTCCAATGTAATTTGCGTAATCCAAAGAAGATGTTCCTTTGTTCGCTTTTGATGATGCCAATAAATCGATGGCGTAAAATAAGGGAATTTTTTTTGAACCGTTAAAAACTTTTCTATTTTTCTACAACTAAATGATTTTGTCTTGTCTTTATTCACAAGAAAAGCCTTTTCTTGCCCTTTTAAATACGTTCGATAGATATCTTTATAAAATTCATTTTGATTGCCAATGACTTCAAAATAAGGCATGTCATCAAAATGAAAATAATTCATCTGTCTTTCTTTTATATTTGGAATTAATATTTTTCTAATTTCCATAAAAACAGCCCTCTCCTATTCTTCAAAACAAAAACAAAGAAGAATGGATAAGGACGCCCCGAATACTGTATTGAAATTTCTGTAAAGTTAAGAAGGATTTCTTGATTTTTTGTCCTAATTACTTTATATTGAAATTAACTAATTTGGGGGGAGCAGTCCTCTCCGAGACCACGTTCCCGCGTGGTCTTTTTCTTTTGTCTTTCTTTCACTCTATATTTTTTTACCAGAAAAATCTAGTATTCTCTCATTTGTTCGTTAGATTTCGATAAAATCCTATGTACCCCTATAAAATCGAAAAATTATCGTACGCCGTTTCGATGATTTTGTCATTCACTCCGATGTACCTGAGCGTGACCGATGGCGCGGAATGCCCGAAAATCTGTTGAAGTAACGCCACATCTTTTGTTTGTTGGTACATAAACCATCCAAAGGTCTTTCTCAACGAATGATTCGATATTTTTTCATTAATCCCGATAAATGCTGCTGTTTCAGAAAGAATCCTATGCGTATATTGACGAGAAACGGGTTTATGTTTGTCCAATCGTTGATGGAAGACATACGAATCATCGTCCATTCCTTCGATGTATATATCCAACACTTTTTTTAATTCCGCATTGATCGTAATCGTGCGCTTCTTTTCGGTCTTCTTTTCTTTTATGTAAAGATAACGGGCATTTCGGACGTCTTTTACCTGAAGAGACAAAAGATCCGATATACGGAGACCGCTGTAAATCCCGCAGAATGCCAATGTGTAATATTTAAGGTCTTTTTCTTTCAACGCTTCCAGGAATTCTTCCACCTGTCGTTTATTTCGAATCGGTTGCATCGTACTCACGTCATCACTCCCATTTTATCTCTTTTCTATTATTCAAAACGTAAACTAAAACTCCTGCTTTTGACAAGATATTTCTGCATTTTTTTTAAACCCCTAGAAATCAATATTCATCGGTTTACCTTTTGGATAGAGTGTCAACCAAAGTGCGTTTGTTGTAATAAATAACTCCAAAACGTGTTCGATTTTGGAACAAGCTAGACGTAGATAACGAGTAATATGTAAAAAACCACTGATGTATTGGTATCAGTGGTTTTTATAAGTTTTCATCTACTAAATGAATCCAATAATACAACTTTTATCTTTTCAATATTTTCTCTTCTCTTGATTACGGTATTACTATCACCGATATCTTTAACGCTCAACAGCGCTTTAAAAACATCAATAGCTCCTTCATCTGTTAACTGATCAGGAGTACGGATATTACTTCGTTCTTTTTTTACTTCACTAAAGTCTTCAGGTATTTCAGGTAATTCCTCGTACATGGATGCTTCTTCATCTGTTAATAAATCAAATACAGTCGATGTAAATAGCTTCGATTCGACCCTTGAATAGATGTCCCACTGTTTGTCATGGTACAATCGCTTACTAAAATAAGACAACTCTCTGGCATTTATTTCATTTACATCGACGGTATTTAGATCAACTTTAATCTTTAGCAATAAAATAATTTCATTAATATCTGTTACGTCTACCAATTTTATTTCTTTACTGTCCTTATAATGTCCATTATAGGACTTTACTGCATAAATGATATCATCGAGCCTCGACTTGATTTTTAGCTTCTTTCCCTCTCCACTAGGCGCTCTAAAAGTTAAACAAATATTATAATAAACCTCTTTCCAACGGCTCATCCAAACAACCTCCCACTATTTTTAAGGCTTTTAAGGTTCTTTTTAGGTAAATTATACACCTTAAATACACCTTAATCAACCTTAAAAATATATAACCAAATCCCATACAAAAAAACAGGATAAATTATTATCCTGTTTTT